>JADJXQ010000006.1 GCA_016710335.1 Rhodospirillales bacterium | reverse complement strand
GCGCCCGGACCATCAACTCTAATACATTGAATATAATGGCTTTTTGGGGCTGGAGATGATCATTCGATGACCGCGCGACGCCACGGCATGAGCGAGCGCGAATACGCGGCGCATGCCGGCATCTCGCGTGGCGCGGTGCAGAAGGCGCGGGCCTCGGGCCGGCTGGTGCTGCATGCCGACAGCTCGATCGATGCCGCCGCCTCGGACGCCCGCCGCGCCCGGACGACCGACCCGGCGAAGCAGCGTAGCGGCCCCTCGCCCGCCATGCGGCCGGTTCCGGAGGCGGCGGTCGAAGCGGTCAGTGACACCTTGCGCGAAGGCGGACAGCCGGCGCCAGCTGCGGCCGGCGGAATGACCTACCTGCAGGCGCGCACCGCCAACGAGGTGCTGAAGGCGCAGGAACGCCGCCTCCGGCTGCAGCAGCTGAAGGGCGAACTGGTCGACCGGGCGCGTGCGATCGCCCTGGTGTTCCGCCTCGCCCGTCAGGAACGGGATTCCTGGGCCGGCTGGCCGGCGCGGGTCGCCGCGGTGATGGCGGCGGAGCTGGAGTCGATGCCCGCCGCGTGCAGACGGTGTTGGAGAGCCATGTTCGAAGCCACCTCGGAGATCTCGCCGAGGTCCGGCCCGAATTCCGCTGACCGAGCCTGGCCGACGCCGGAGGACCCCCACGAAGGCATCGACCTCGCTTTCGACGGCGCCGACCACCTCTTCCGTGCCTGGCGCGAGGGTCTCACCCCCGATCCGGATCTCACCGTCTCGGCGTGGGCCGATCGGCACCGGGTGCTGAGCCCGCGCGGCGCCAACGAGGCGGGGCCGTGGCGGACGTCGCGGACGCCGTACCTGCGCGAGATCATGGATGCGCTGTCGCCGTCCCATCCGGCGCAGCGTGTGGTGGTGATGAAAGGCGCCCAGATCGGCGCCACCGAGTCGGGCAACAACTGGGTCGGCTACGTCATCCACCACGCGCCGGGGCCGATGCTGGCGGTGCAGCCGACGGTGGAGCTGGCCAAGCGGTTCTCGCAGCAGCGCATCGGTCCGCTGATCGAGGAAAGCCCGGTGCTGCGCCGGAAGGTGGCGCCGGCGCGCTCGCGCGACAGCGGCAACACGGTGCTGTCGAAGGAGTTTCCCGGCGGTATCCTGGTGATGACCGGCGCCAATTCGGCGGTGGGTTTGCGCTCGATGCCGGTGCGCTACCTGTTCCTCGACGAGGTCGACGCCTATCCGCCGTCGGCCGACGAGGAAGGCGAGCCGGTGGCCCTCGCCGAAGCACGGACGCGGACGTTCTCGTGGCGGCGCAAGGCGTTCCTGGCATCGACGCCGACGATCAAGGGCCTGTCCCGTATCGAGCGCGAGTTCGAGGCCTCGGACCAGCGGCGGTACTTCGTGCCGTGCCCGCACTGCGGCGAACGGCAGTGGCTCAAGTTCGAACGGCTCCGGTGGGAAAAGGGCCGGCCGGAGACCGTGGCGTACCATTGCGAGGGCTGCGAGCAGCCGATCGCCGAGCATCACAAGACGCGGATGCTCAGCATGGGCGAATGGCGGCCGACGGCGACATCGGCCGATCCGCTGACCATCGGGTTTCATCTGTCGAGCCTCTATTCGCCGGTCGGGTGGCATTCCTGGCAGCAGATCGCCCGCGACTGGGAGGCCGCACAGGGATCGATCGAGGCGGTGAGCAGTTTCAGGAACAGCGTCCTCGGCGAAGCGTGGATCGACCGCGGCGAGGCGCCGGACTGGCAGCGGCTCTACGAGCGTCGGGAGGACCTGCCGCTCGGCCAAGTGCCCGGGGCGGGCTCGTGCTCACCGCCGGCGCCGACGTCCAGAAGGACCGCATCGAGGTTTCGGTATGGGCCTGGGGGCAAGGGTACACCAGCTGGCTGGTCGACCACATCGTCCTCGAAGGCAGTCCCGGCGGACCGGAGGTCTGGGCGAGGCTGTCGGAGCTGTTGTCGCAGAGCTGGCCGCATGTGTCGGGGGCCCGGCTGGGCCTCGCCAGGCTCGCCATCGACACCGGCGGCGAATTCACCGCCGAGGTCTACGCCCTGGTCGCGAAAGCAGGCTCGGCGCAGGTGATGCCGGTCAAGGGCGTCGAGCGTCGACCGGCCGCAGCCGGTCACGGGACCCTCCTACGTCGACGCCACCGAGGGCGGCCGCAAGATCCGGCGCGGCGCGAAGTTGTGGAGCGTTGCCGTCTCCACCTTCAAGGCCGAGACCTACCGCTGGCTGTGGCTGGAACGGCCGACGGACGAGGCACTGGCGACCGGCGCCACGTACGCAGACGGGTATGTCCATCTGCCCCGCGGCATCGAGGCCGAGTGGGTCAAGCAGCTGGTCGCCGAGCAGCTGGTGACGGTCAAGGACCGGCGCGGCTTCGCCCGCCACGAATGGCGCAAGCTCAGGGAGCGCAACGAGGCGCTGGACTGCCGGGTTTATGCCCGTGCCGCCCTGTGGGTGCTGGGCGCCGATCGATATGGTGCCGGTTTCTGGAAGCGGCTGGCGGACCAGCTGGTGGAGCCGGACGGCACCGGCACCGCTGCAAATGAACCGAACACGCAGGCCGACGCCCCAATCGCCGGCCGGGTCTCCCGCCCGGTGCGGACCCGGCGCACGGTGGTCGGCAGCCCCTGGATGACGGAATGATTGATGGCGACGCTTGAACAGCTGACCACCCGCCTCGACGAACTGGAACGCCAGCGCGCCAGCGGTGTCGCCCGCGTCAGCTACGAGGGCCGCACGGTGGAGTATCGCGGTCTCGCCGAGATCGATCGCGCCATCGCCACCCTGAAGGCCGAGATCGGTGCCGCGGAAAACCGCAGGCCGGTTCGCCAGGTGCGCCTCTACCAGGACGGCAAGGGTCTCTGATGGCGGTTTCGCTCTCGGGTGCGTTCCGGCGCTTTTGGCCGGCTGCAACCGCGCGCCCGGCTGGAGAGCCCATGCGCTCACGCCGGCTCGCCGCCTGGGTGCCGCCGCTCCGCAACCTCAACACCCAGGTGGTCAGCGACGGCGATCTGACGCTGCGGCGAGCACGGGAGATCGTGCTCTCCAACGCGATCGCCGCCAATGCCTGCGAGGCGTTCGTCGCCAACGCCATCGGCGCCGGCATCAAGCCGTCGTCGATGACCGAGGATGCCGAGGCCAAGCGGGCGATCCAGAAGCTGTGGCTCGCCTGGACCGACGAGGCCGATGCCGACGGCCTGACCGACTTCTACGGCCTGCAGGCCATGGTCGCGCGCGAGATGTTCGTCGCCGGCGAGTGCTTCGTCCGTCTGCGCGCCCGCCGTGCCGAGGACGGTCTCGTCGTGCCGTTGCAGCTGCAGCTGCTGCAGGCGGAGATGCTGCCGCTCGACAAGACCGGCGCGGCGCCGAACGGCAATGCGATCCGTTGCGGGATCGAGTTCGATCCGCTGGGCCGGCGCGTCGCCTACTGGTTCCTGCGCAAGCACCCCGGCGACCGGACCGAGGCGATGCCGGCATACGATCCGTTCGTGCGGGTTCCGGCATCGGAGGTGCTGCACATCCGGAGGCCCCTGGAGGCGGGGCAGCTGCGCGGTCTGCCGCACATCACGCCGGCGCTGGTGCGGCTGCACCAGATCGATCAGTACATGGACGCCCAGGTGGAGCGCCAGAAGACGGCCGCGCTGTTCGTCGGCTTCATCGTCAAGAACCTGCCGGACGATGCCCTCCTCAACGAGGTCGAGGGCGAGGACGGCGACGGCATCGCCCGGGCGCCGCTGCAGCCCGGCACCATGCAGGTGTTGCTGCCGGGCGAGGACGTGCGGTTCTCGACGCCGACCGGGGTGGGCAGCGACTTCGAGCCGTTCGTTTATCGCGTCAGCCTGGAGCTGGCCGCCGCCATGGGCATCCCGTACGCGACCGTGACCGGAGATCTGCGCCAGGCGAGCTACGGCAGCCAGCGGGCGGGCCTCGTGGAGTTCCGCCGGCGCATGGAACAACTGCAGCACGCAGTGTTCGTCTACCAGCTGTGCCGCCCGGTATGGCAGCGCTGGCTTAGCGACGCCGTGCTCACCGGCGCGTTGACGCTCCCCGGCTTCGGGCGCGACCCGCGAGCGTGGTCGCCAGTCAAGTGGATTCCGCCGCGGTGGGAATGGATCGACCCGCTCAAGGACCGCCAGGCCGAGAAGCTCGCCGTCGATGCCGGGTTCAAGGCCCGCTCCGACGTGGTCGAGGCGGAGGGCTACGACGCCGAGGAGGTGGACGACCGCATCGCCGCCGACCGGGCGCGCGAGGACGATCTCGGCCTGTCGTTCGCTCCCGGCGCCGGCGAGACCCAGGGGGCCCGAGAAACCCCCCAGCAGCCTGCATCCGATCAACCGGAGTAGCCCATGAAATCCTGGTACACGATCCGCGCCGCCGCTGCAGATGGCGCGGAGATTCTGATCTATGACGAGATCGGCGCCTTCGGCGTCACCGCCAAGCAGTTCACCGACGACCTGAAGGCGGCCGGCAGGGCCAAGGCGATCACCCTCAGGCTCAACAGCCCGGGCGGCAGCGTCTTCGACGGCATCGCCATCTACAACGCCTTGAAACGCCATCCGGCACACAAGCTGGTTTACGTCGACGGGCTCGCCGCCTCCATCGCCTCGGTCATCGCCATGGCCGGCGACGAGGTGGCGATGCCCGAGAACGCCATGCTGATGATCCACGACCCGAGCGGGGTCGTCGTCGGCACGTCGGCCGACATGCGCTCCACCGCCGAGGCGTTGGATCGGATCAAGGGCGGCCTGGGTGCAGCCTATCGCGACAAGTCCGGCAAGCCCGATGACGAAATCGAGCGGCTGATGGCCGAAGAAACATGGACCACGACGGCGGAAGCCGTCGCCCTCGGATTCGCCGATCGCGTCGAGAAGCCGGTCCGCATTGCCGCGTCCTTCGATCTCACCCGGTTCCGGCATCCGCCGGCCACGCGGGTGCCGGGCGCAGACCAAGATCTTCGCAACCAGCACCAGGAGACCCCGATGACCGACGTCATCTCTGAGCCGACCGCACCGGATCCGGCGCCCGTTCCCGCCGATGATCCGCCGCAACAGCATGACGAGACCCGCGGGCCGGATCTCGCCGCCGTCGAGGCCCGCATTCGCGACGATACGCTCGGCTATGCCCGTGCGGTGACCGAGCTGTGCGCCCTCGCCGGGCCAGCCCGGCAGGAGCCACGCGTTCCTGGCGCAGGCGACGCCCCTCGAGGCGGTGCGCGCCGCGCTGCTCGAAGCCCGCGCCCAGGCCGACGCGGACACCCTCATCGACGGCCATCGCAATGCACGGGTGATCGCTCAGCCGTCGGCCGATCGCGGCTGGGGCGACGTCATCGCCCGCATGTTCCCGCAAGCAGGAGGCTTGATCCCCATGACCGTTCTCACCGAAGGCCGCTACACCGCCGAATTTCTCGTCTCCGAGGCCAACGGCGCCCGCTCCCGCGACGTCGTCACCATCGCCTCCGGCGAAGTGCTGGAGCCGGGCACCGTGCTCGGCAAGGTCACCGCGTCCGGCAAGTACGTCGAGCTGAACCCCGCCGGTGCCGACGGCTCCGAAGCGGCCGCCGCCATCCTCTACGAGGGCGTCGACGCCACCGCCGGCGATGCGACCCGCACCGCCCTCCTCCGCGATGCCGAGGTCAACGGCGCAGAGATCGTCTGGCCCGACGGCATCACCGCACCCGACAAGACCACCGCCATCGGCGAGCTCGCCGCGCTCGGCATCCTCGTCCGCTAAGGAGGCACCACCCATGCCCACCCTCGATATCTTCTCCAACGACGCCTTTTCGGCCATGCAGATGACCGCCGCGGTCGAGAAGGTACCCTACCGCCCGCAGTTTCTCGGCGCCCTCAACATCTTCGAGCCGGTGCCGGTGCGGACCATCACGGTCGCCATCGAGAAGCGCGAGAATACGCTCGCGTTGATCCAGACCTCCAACCGCGGCGCGCCGTTGGCCGAGCAGACCCTGGAAAAGCGCGACATCCGGGATTTTCGGACGGTCCGCGTCGCCAAGGGCGATACCCTCTACGCCGACGAGATCCAGAACATGCGCGCCTTCGGCTCGGAGACCGAGCTGCAGACGGTGCAGGCCGAGGTTGCCCGCCGCATGGGCCGGTTGCGCGAGGACATGGAGCTCACCCGCGAGAACATGCGTCTAGGCGCCGTGCAGGGCATCGTCACCGACGCCGACGGCTCGACCATCATCGACTGGTACGGGGCCTGGGGCCTCTCGCAGCCGGCCGAAATCAACTTCGCGCTCGATCAGGCGACCACCGACGTGCGCAAGAAGTGCGCGCAGGTGGTGCGCGCCATGGCCAAGGCGGCGAAGGGCGCCTGGACCCCCGGCACCCGGATCCACGCGCTTTGCGGCGACACCTTCTACGACGACCTGATCGGTCACGACAGCGTCAAGGAGACCTACCGCAACTGGGCGGCCGCCGCCGATCTCCGCCAGGACATGACCTACGAGTCGTTCCCGTTCGGCGGCATCGTCTTCCACAACTACCGGGGCACCGACGACGACACCACGATCACCGTCGGCGCCGACAAGGCGAAGTTCTTCCCGGTGGGTGCGCCGGGCATCTTCCAGGTGGCCCAGTCGCCGGCCGAGTTCATCGACTTCGTCAACACGCCCGGCCGCGAGGTCTATGCGCTCACCATCCCGGACCGCGACCGCAACGCCTGGGTCCGGGTGGAACTGTACGCCTATCCGCTGTTCGTCTGCACGCGGCCGGAGGTTCTGCAACGAGCCAAGCGGGCGTAATTCAACCAAGATATTACGCCCGCAGGTGAATCACCGAGATAATTGGCTTATCGCCCTGCCAGCCTGACTGCATGTTTCATGAAGGACGACGTGATCTCGATCATGAACTCGACCTCGTCTTCGATGACCCCGTCGTTATGTTTCACGTATCGATTCTGGTACTTGGTAAAATAATCTACAAGCTTCACGAACATGTTTCCAAACTCTGGTGAGCCGCCCTTGCCTTTCACGTAGTCGCCAAGGGGTGCGATCTGGTTTTCAAGCGACTTCGCGTTGCCCAGGACGCCACGAAGCAGAACCTCCAAAGCGAGGCGGAGGTCGTCGAGGACGTTTCGTTCGAACATTCCCGCCCGGTACTTCTTAAGGGCATCGTCGTAAAGCGTTGCCGCCTCTGGAAAGGAGCCCAACCAATGACGGGTCGCTTGACAAGTTCCTGGCTGACGTCCGCGGACACAGGATCGCGTGCCAAGTGCCCGTACCGAGTGAGAAGCTGGATTTTCAATTTTCGGGAAGCCTCGGGACTTCGCTCGGTAACCTGCGGATGTTCGCAGAGCGCACGAATGAGTTCGAACTGGATATGCGGTGGAAACGCCTGAAGATTCTCCCGCAATGCCGTGCGCTTGTTGCCAGCCTCGAATGGGTAGGCTTGGTGCGGGATCTTGACATCGTGCTCGACCGCGTACGCGGTGGTGAGGGCAATGATGTTCGTGCCACTCAGACCGCACGAGGTATCCCCGAGAACATCGGCTGCGTGATTGATGAACATCGGGTCGATCCGCTCGGTCATCACGTGTTTGTTCTCACCATCCGTCCGTCTAACGCCTAAAGCAGAGGCGCCAAATCAGAGCGCGCAAATCGTAACACCGTCTGGTGGACGCGTCGCCTATAGATGGCCGCTTCGGGTCATGAAGGGGCCTGTAGAGCTTCCGATTTCGCTCGACCGCTGTGCCATCCTAAGCAGCCCTTCACCCGCAGTGCCCTCCAAGGAGTCCGCAGCATCATGACCGAATTCGCCACGGCCCTCGACGCGCTATTCGCTGACCCGAATATCGCGACGGACGCCGTCTGCACGTCGGTCGGCGGCGGCGCACTCACGATCCGGGTCATTGCTCGGCGTCCCGATGAAATCATCGGCTTCGGCGACACTCGCATCCACGCGGCGACCGTCGGATTCGAGGTGCGCGCCTCGGAGGTCCCCGCACCGTCGGTGGGCGACACGATCGAGATCGACGGCGAGACGTTCGTCGTCCAGGGCGAGCCGGTGAAGGATCGGGACGGACTGTTTTGGACTCTCGACACGCGTCATGCGTAAAACTCGCCGTCATCATTCGCATTTCGAAATTTGTTGAATCGATTAGCGCTAGCCCCGCTTCGGCACTATGCCCTGGCCCAATTGCAGGTCACTTGAAGAAGTGGGGAATTTGCAGCACCGACTGGAAAAATGCCGGCAACGGCTGGGGGATCAGTTGCCATCATCCACGTCTTGTGGTTACTAGGCCCATGACGTCACCTGAGGAAACGCTATACCTGCGGTTTTTCGAGGCCTAACCGTCTAGCGGTGACTTCAACCCCTGGTGAGTGCGCTTGTCCACTCGCTGGATGCACTTCAGCGCCTTATCCATCTGATCGCTATGCGCCGCGATGGGCGTACGCCGGGACGCCGTATTCGACCGTCTGCTGATATTCAGAATCGCTACCGTCTGGTATGCGAGATCCCAAAGACCGGCAGTTATATCGCCCCCGTCCGGTTCGAAGGTGGTGATCTCCTCAGTCCGGCCGACACGGCGACCGTGCTCACGGAGCTCGATGCCCTGCTCTCCGCGGTGGGCGCGGAGAATGAAGGTGCCTTTATAGCCGCCATTCCCGACGATACTTGGCGGAGGTTCTATCTCGAGGCCCTGGATCGCCTTTCACCGCCACCCACGACCGGTGCGGAACTGGAGATTTCTCATGCCGGAAAGACACTCTTCGAGACAAGACAATCGCGGTCGTTCGTCGAACGGCTGGTGCGAGCACCGACGAAACAAGTCGTTCGAGGGTCGGTCGTTGGGGAATTTAAGAAGATCGATTTTTCCAGGCAGGAGATCACGATTCGTCACACGCAAACCGGCCGCGATCTCAGCTGCCTCTATGAAGCGTACGTGGAAGAGAGTCTGCTGGAGCATCCTCGCGATCAGTTGCTCGTCTTCGGAACTGTAACGCGCGATGAGAAGGGCCTTCCGGTTTCGATCGAGAATGTTGACCACATTGAGCCTGTGGACCTGGAGTCGATCAGTGTGGGTGCCATTACCTTTGAGGGGCCAGACGGTTTCCCCGATTGAAGCCCTAACCGCATCGATTTCGTTTGACGAAAACGATGCCCTATATCTTGCCGAGATCGACCAACTCGGCCTCTCCGTATGCGGGGAAACACGGGAAATGCTGACGGCAGCGATTGAGGATGAAATTGCGGTGCTCTGGTCTCGGTA